>JAPLKA010000056.1 GCA_026388315.1 Pseudomonadota bacterium
GTCCGGCCGGAAAATAACAACAAATGTTCGAGGAGCGGTCCCAGTATGAGCGCCGGAAAGAACGTAAGGGCACCGACAATGAGAACTACCCCTATGAGCAGCACGGTAAATAACGGACTGGCTGTAGGGAACGTAGCAGAGCTGGAAGGCACGCTTTTCTTCATCGCCAGCGACCCTGCAATAGCCAGGGCGGGGAGAATCGTCAGAAACCGCCCGACGAGCATTACGAATCCTCCGGTGAGATTATAGAAAACCGTATTTGCATTGAGACCTGCAAAGGCAGATCCGTTGTTGCCGGCATAGGAGAAAAAGGCGTAGAGGATTTCCGAGAGGCCGTGGGGTCCGGGATTGTTCAGGCTGCTGAGTCCGGCTGGAATTGCCACTGCTATGCCGGCGAATATGAGAGAGGCAATGGCAGGTGCGATAACAGCAATGACGGCCATAATCATCTCCCGTGCCTCCAGCTTTTTTCCCAGAAATTCAGGGGTGCGGCCAATCATAAGGCCTGCAAGGAATATGGCAAGAATAGCATACATGACCATGCCGATAAGACCGACCCCGACGCCGCCGAAGATCACCTCGCCAATGGCCATATTGAACATAAAAACAAGGCCGGTAAGGGGCATCATGCTGTCATGCATGGCATTCACAGATCCATTGGCAACTGCTGTAGTGACTTGACCCCAGAGAACAGAAGATCCAATTCCAAAGCGAATTTCCTTCCCTTCCATGTTGGTTCCGTTGCCCAGACCCGATTGTGCAAGTATGGGATTGCCCTGCCATTCAGCCCAGAACGCTGCACCCAATCCGACAAGAAAAAGGATCATCATGGCAGCAAATATTGCCCAGCCCTGGCGCCGGTTATTGACCATTACGCCGAACGTAAAGGGCAGCGCCGCAGGAATGAGGAGAATGGCAAGCATCTCCAGAAAATTGGAGAGCGGTGTGGGATTCTCAAAGGGATGGGCAGAATTGGCATTGAAAAAACCGCCGCCGTTGGAGCCCAACTGTTTAATGGCGATCTGGGAGGCTGCAGGCCCTACTGCAATAACCTGTTGAGTTGCCGGGGCTTGCCCATGGGAATCTATGGTCTGTGCTTTTACATAGGGGTTGAAAGTCTGTACAACCCCCTGTGAGACAAGGAGCACGGCCAGTATAATGCTCAAAGGGAGCAGCACATAGAGGACCGAGCGGGTCATATCAACCCAGAAATTACCGATGGTGTTTTTCAGTTTGGAAGTAAAGGCGCGGATGAGTGGCAGGGCAACGGCTATTCCCACTGCAGCGGACACGAAATTTTGCACCGTCAATCCCGCCATTTGAGTGAAATAACTCATAGTCGTCTCGCCGCCGTATGCCTGCCAGTTAGTATTCGTTACAAATGAAATAGCCGTATTCAGCGCCGTATCCCAGCGGACAGCGCCGAACCCCATGGGGTTGAGCGGCAGCCTTCCCTGGACTATCTGCAACAGAAACAGCACCATAAAACCGACGGCGTTGAAGAGGAGAAATGCCAGTGAATATTGCTTCCAGGACATCTCTTCGCTTTCATCCACCCGGCAAATCCGATAAAAACCTGATTCAAGGGGCCGTATTATGAAACTGAGAAATATGCGCCTTCCGGCAAAGACACTTGCCATATAGCTGCCCAGCGGCACGGCCAGGGCTACAAGAATACCGAGGAAGACAATGAAATAAAGTATGTTTGAGGCCATAATTCTAAATCCTCCCTAAATAGCAACGTCTACAGTGTTAATCTAAATATTTCGGTCACTCCTCTTTCCTTACGCCCAGTTTATCTTTAAGCACGTTTATGGCCTGCAGTATAATATAGGCCTCATCATTTGTCTTTATGTCAAAGGCAACGCCGGCACTTTCCAGCAAATCCTTCATTCTCTCCGAGAGGTGGCTCAGGGTGGTGGAAATATAGACCGGAAAATACCAAAAGTAACCCAACGCCAACAGCAGACAGAATGATCCTATGGCAGCCATGGAGTGGATGAAGCGGGAGGAATCACTCTTTGCCAACTGACTTTTCCGCACCACAGCCTGCATGTTTACGTCATAGATAGCGTTGATAGATTGCTTCAATCTTTCGCAGGACGGCAGAAAGTCATCAAAATACACAGAACTTCCGCCCGTTCTTCTCTTCATCTGAAGACAGAGCTTCAAATACAGGTCATAGTCGTTGTTGAGTCTCTCGACATATTCTTTCTCGTGTATCTCTGTTATGTTTTTGTTTTCCGCTTGTAAGTTGGTCTCAAATACCTTTCTTCCTGATTCGAAAAGCCTCAGGTAATAATCGGACATTGTCCCCGCGCGACCCGTATTATACATAGTACTGGTAATAGAATTCTTCATGTCATCAAGACCGGAAAGCATATTCTTGGAATAAACAATGGAGTTGTAATTATCCTTCAGAATATTGTCCGATTCCTGACCCAGGCTTCCCACATAATAGGAGCAAAAGCCTGCAAGAGTAAAAATAATGAAGAACAGAAATCCTAAACCCAGTATGAGCTTCTTTTTCAGAGTCATATTTCCTCCCTTAATGAACCAGATCCGGATCTCACGGCAACCGGCTGCTTTCCCAATGCGCTTCGGCTGTTCCTAATACGCTTAGCAATCGTTCCTGCAGGTTGGCACGGTCTATTACATTAATCTAAATATTCCGATATAAAATTGGTGTAAAAAGATGGATCAGAGGTGTAAAAAAAGCGTAAAGATCAAACGAGAATCAGTTGGTGCGGGAGCAAGGCGGGAACTTAATCCCGTGTGACCAGTCGATACCCAACGCCCGGTTCGGTGATGATGTAAGCTGGTTGTGACGGGTCGGTCTCGATTTTATGTCTTAGTTGACCGATATAAATGCGGAGGTAATGTGTTTGTTCCTGGTAATTCGGTCCCCAGATGGCGCGAAGGAGTTGCCTGTGGGTCACAACCCGGTCTGCCTTGAGTGCCAGGAATTTCAACAATTCATATTCTGTTGGTGTCAGTTTGATCTCTTCTCCTCTAAGCATTACATTGCGATGAGCCAGATCCACCGTAAGCTCGCCGAAGTTGAGTATTGGTTCATCATCAGTTTTAGCGACATGACGGAGGGCAACCCGGAGCCGGGCAAGGAGTTCGCCCATGCTGAACGGCTTGGTAACATAATCATCAGCACCGGCATCGAGGGCATCAATCTTGTCATCTTCATGCTCTCTCACAGAGAGTATTATGATGGGAATCTTTGTCCATTCGCGGAGGCGTTTAATGACTTCGATACCATCAATATCCGGCAAACCGAGGTCAAGAATGATTAAATCGGGATGAAATATTGCTGCCTGATTCAGACCATCATGTCCGAAAGCAGCTTCGGCGATATTGTAACCATAACCCTCTAAAGCAGCTTTCAGCATCCGGCGAATCTGTTTTTCATCATCGATAACAAGTATACGTGCGCCTTCAGATGACATGCTCTGCTCCTTCTTTAGTATCTTGCTGTTCCGGGGGCTGTTCGGATACAGGCAGGGAAAAGGTAAACCTGTTACCGTATTCAGGAGATGAATCAACCCATATGCTGCCGCCATGGGCTTCAACAATCCCTTTGCAGATAGACAGACCAAGCCCTGTACCGCTTATATTCTTCGTAGAATGCAACCGGTAAAATTTATCAAACACCCGTTCCTGTTCTATCTTTGGAATAGCCGAACCGGAATCGGCTACAATAACCAGAAGCATTTTATCGTGGTATCGGGCAGAGATTGAAATTTCACTGCCTGGAGGAGAATACTTCACCCCATTTTCCAGCAGGTTAATCATTACCTGTTCTATAAGTGTAAAATCAGCTTTTACAAGGGGAAGTTCCGGCGGGATATGAACCTTCAGAATATGTTGCTGTGAGGCCTCCTTTGTCGCCCTCAAAACGACACCGATAATGTCCTGGATATCACACCATTCTGCTTTCGGCTTCAATATGCCGCTTTCAAGCCTTACCATATCAAGGAGATTCGCTACAAAACGGTTCATGCGCTGCGCCTCTTCCTTGATTGTATGTAAAAGAACTTCCCTAACTTCCCGGGTATATACATTTCCTTCTGCGAGAAGACTTGTCGCAGCACCTGTGATAGATGCAAGTGGTGTGCGCAAATCGTGGGAGATGGAATTCAACAATGCCCTGTGCAGTTTTTCTGACTCAGCAAGCCACTTTGCCTGTTCGGCTTCTTCTGCCAATTGAACACGGATTATAGCCACAGCGGCAAGATTGGCAAAAGCTTCGATAAGCTGGCGCTGTTCGGGAGAGACGGTCTCCTCTTCATTATTCATCTTGATTGCAAGGACAGCCAGGGTTTTGTCTTCTGCTTTTACTGGAAAGATCAGTTCGCTTGCTTCTCTGAGGATTTCCGTTCCCTTGCCGGCGCTTAACCCATGTTCCAGGACCCAGTGAGCAACAGCCTGCTCCTTGCCGTCAGGCAAAGAATGCTGCGGCGGATAGGAAGCGGCTTGACGCACAACGTCATCGTCCGGGTCGGACACCAGAATTGATACCTGGGCATGTATTGTTTCAGACACTGTTTTTACCAAGGTTTCCAGGACCTGCGGGAGGTCGGCCTCTGCAGCTATTTCCTGACTGAGCGCATATAAGGCGAGCGTTCTTTCTTCCCGTTGCCTGGTTTTTTCCAGCTCATTCCGGAGTTTTGTCGCCATGGTTCCCGTAACGAGGGCTACAACAAGATAGACAGCAAAAATAAAAAGATCCCTCACCTCGCTTACGGTAAAACTGAACACGGGAGGTACAAAAAGAAAATCAAATGCCAGTACACCGAGGAAGGCCGCAAAAAAAGAAGGCCCCCGTCCCCAGCGAACCGCGCTGATAAGTACCGGCAATAAATAAAGAAGGACAATATTTGTCAGGTTAAAAAAAGGTGTCAGAAGTTTGCCTATAATTGTGACAATTATTACCGATAGAAATGTCCACAAATAGTGATTAATCGATATCCGTCTGGAGATAAACATAATATACAAACAGTATACATCACACTGCAAATGATAATCTACTTTGTTAAGGATTTTAAGATACCATTTTATTTATTTGTATCTTTATGATAATAATGTGTGAATTGAACTCAAGTTAAGTAAACTTTAAGGAGAAGTGGGTATGCCCAGATTCAGTGCAAATCTCACCATGCTTTTTACGGAAGTTCCTTTTATGGACCGGTTTGAGCAGGCAGCGAAGGCAGGTTTTAAAGCGGTGGAATACATGTTCCCGTATCCTTACTCGATTGGGCAGTTAGCTGAAAAACTGGAAAAATATAAGCTCGCTCAAGTTCTCTTCAACCTCCCCGCAGGAAACTGGGAGAAAGGGGAACGGGGGGTAGCCTTATTGCCTGACAGGGTCAAAGAATTTGAGGACGGGGTGGGGATTGCCATCGGGTATGCCAGGGCCTTGAAATGCCCTCAGATTAATTGTCTTGTGGGGTTAACACCGGATCTTCCCGTGAAAATAGTACGTGAAACACTTGTAAACAACCTGAGATTCGCCGCTGAAACCCTTGCAGAAGCAAATATCCGTCTCCTCGTGGAATCTCTCAACACAAAGGACATACCCGGATTTTATCTGTCCTCCACCATGGACGCCCTTTCCCTTATAAGAGATATAAACCATCCAAATATATTCTACCAGTATGACATTTACCATATGCAGGTCATGGAGGGTGATCTCACAGACACGATACGAAGAAATATCGACACCATCGGGCATATCCAGACTGCCGACAACCCCGGACGCCATGAGCCGGGAACAGGCGAAATCAATTTTGAAAACCTTTTTCGTTTTATTGATGAAACAGGGTACAATGGTTTCATCGGCTGCGAATATAAGCCCCTCTCGAAAACAGAGGATGGCTTGGGATGGATTAAACCGTATTTAAGGTAATGCCAAAAAAGATATGAAAAACTTTTTTTATTCAGCCGCAGACGGACGCAGACAAAAGCTGGACAGTATTTTATATCGGCTGCCGACCTGGTACCTGATATACTCCATGCCCTTCGGGCAGAGTAAAAGTTTAACATATTCGCCCGTTAGGGCTGAATATTTGATAGGCGGCATAAGTCGCCGGCTATCAAAAAGACTGTTCATTAGTATTCGTCCGCTCCTGTCCGCATTTGTCGAGCGATAGCGGGCGGCAAAATAATTATAGAGGTTTTGACAAAACGCCGGATATACAAAGGAGGAAAGGTTATGGTGAAAATCGGTTTTATCGGATTAGGAATAATGGGCAAACCAATGGCAGGACATTTGGTAAAGGCAGGATATACCCTTTATGTTTTTGATATAATGCATGAATCTGTGGCAGAATTGAAAAGCCTCGGCGCCATTCCCTGCCGGAACTCAAAAGAAGTGGCGGAGAACTCTGAGATTGTTATTCTGATGCTCCCCGATACACCTGATGTAGAAGAAGCATTGTTTGGTCACAATGGAGTATCAAGCGGGGTTAAGTCCGGGTCAGTAGTAGTCGATATGAGCTCCATCTCGCCCATAGCCACACGAAAATTCGCTGAGAAGCTGGCCAAACTGGGAGTGGAGATGCTCGATGCCCCTGTATCAGGTGGACAGCTTGGCGCTCAAAATGTCACCCTGTCAATAATGGTTGGCGGAAAAGCGGAAATATTTGAACAAATTAAGCCTGTTTTTGAAAAAATGGGAAAGAATATCGTTCTTATAGGGGGTAATGGGGACGGACAGGTCTGCAAGGTGGCCAACCAGATTGTGGTGGCCTTGACTATAGAAGCAATAAGTGAGGCGCTTCTTCTCGCATCAAAGGCCGGGGCTGATGTAACGAAGGTAAGGGAGGCGCTTCTCGGGGGCTTTGCCCAGAGCCGTATCCTTGAAGTCCATGGCGAGCGGATGATTAAACGCACCTTCCAGCCTGGTTTCAAAATTAAACTCCACCAGAAAGACCTTAACCTTGCCCTTCAAACCGGCAGGGACATTGGTGTAAGCCTGCCCAACACCGCTACGGCCCAGGAGCTTTTTACCGCCGTATCCGCTGACGGCGGGGCCGAACTGGATCATTCAGCCATGGTGCAGGCGCTTGAAAGGCTTGCGAATTTCGCAATAGGAGGGAAGTAGAGCAGTCCTTCTCGATATTTGTAAAATTATTTGGATTAATAATCCATAAATTAAGATAAGCCTTATCGTATTCTTGTTATTGTATTCTTGTTTTCAATCGTGGTACTCTTTCCAACATGCACACAGGCTCTCTTCAACGAAATGTCGTGCGGGCAGCATTTTGTTTCATAAGAAGGATTTGAATCCTTCTGTTATTCAGAGGAGAACCGGTAGAATGCAGGATTATTGAAAAATATCATATTAAAAAAAGGAGGATGTAATGAACAGGAAAAAAGGTTTTACATTTGGCGTGGGATGTAAGGATTTGGTATTTGGTTTACTGGGAATCGTCATGATTATTGTTGCGGGTGGATGTGCGACCCAGCCTCAGACTGTGTCGATGCAGACATCGGGTGGGCAGGAGCAGGTCGCTGTACCCAAGAGCACATGGACAGGCGCTGCCTCCGGGGTACAGGCGGATGCACTGGCCAAGGAAATCGTGGATGCGAACAACAACAGCATGAAGGAGTTCGACAAGTTGCAGGGGCATCTTGACAAGGAAGATAAGCGTATGGCAAAGCTGCAGTCCACGGAGGACAAGGAGTTACAGACGGCACAGCAGGCATTGGCAAAGCTCGAAACCCTTTCAAATGAGCAGGGCACCGGTCAGATAACGTTATTCTTCAAGACCGGATCGGCCAAGCTGGATCAGCAACAGACACAGAGACTCATCACCTTCCTCGACTACCTCTCCCGCGCCAGTCATGGACGGAAGGTTATCCTGCTGTCCATCGGCAGTGCATCTGCCATCGGGACCGCACAGGTCAACAAGAAGCTGAGCATTGCGCGTTCGGAAACCCCTCTGCCCATCATCGACCAGTACCTGGTGAACATCCCGCACACCTTCTACAAGGTTACCGGCATCGGCGACATGTATGCGCCTAAGGGCGAATCGCTGCAGGTAGAGCACCGGTACCAGAACGTGCGTATCATTGCAGTGTATGATACCAGCGCACTTCCCAAATAGCCCGGAGAGTTAATAGTGAATAGTAAATAGTGAGAAAGGCAGTGAATAGTAAATAGCAAGGCATTCGCCCGCGCTTGAAAGAGTGGGTGAATGCCTTGCGTCGTTGGTGGGCAAGAAGTACCGCGAATGTAAATAAGGCAATCGTTAGTCGTTAGTGAATAGTCGATAGCAAAACACTAAAGAGGAGACAGATTACAGATAATATACGCAAGGATATAATTTAGCGAGCACCGCAAGCGAGAAGGGGAGGCTCCGACAGCTTTGCTGGTGGAGGGGGCGACCGGGTACCCACTTGTGGGTGTCCCGGTAATAGAGGATTATATGAACAGCTTGTTGCATAATGAAATGTTTACGGGTGCGATAGCCATATTGGTGCACATCACCTTTCCCGTTATTGTCTTTGTGATTGCTTCGAATATGAAATTCAACGATATCAGTCGGGAAATCCGAAGGCCGTGGCTGCTGCTCAAGACCTTTATTGTGGCCTGTATTATGATCCCGCTTATAACCGCCGGGGTCGTTAAAATTCTCGATGTTCCCCTGCTCCTCGGAGGCTTGCTGCTCATCGCGTCGGTGACAGCGGGCGACCCATTCGATGTTGTGGAAGCGAAAGGCAAAAAAGGAAATATTGCGCTGTCTTCCATCACCATGCTGTTTCTGGTACTGGTGATGCCTTTTACAGTTCCCTTCTGGTTGTGGATTTTCAGTCAGTGGTTTCCGCTGCGCCTGTCAGTTTCGCCCTGGCCTCTTTTCGCTACGGTAGCACCCCTCACCCTGGTGCCCCTGCTGGCGGGAATCATGCTCAACGAACTGCTGCCATCGCTGACAAAAACCCTTCGGCCTGCATTGGAGTGGTTCATCAAGATATCGCTTGGCATCCAGATCCTGATTTTTATCGTGCCCGCAATGGAAGCTGTGTTTACCTTCAACATCGCCTCCTTTGCTGCCATCTTCATCGTGACAACCCTGTCGCTTTTCGCGGGTTACTATGCGGGCGGAGGAGCCAACCGTAAGGACCGCATCAGCATAGCTACGACCTCCGCGCTGGGCAATCTGGCAGCCATAATGCTCGTTGTCCACCTGTCCTACCCCAAGGTGCATGTGTGGTTCACCCTCCTGGCCTATATCATCCTGAGGTGGCTGGTCTTCATGCTCTGGTATCTGTTCCTGAGGGTCAAACTCCATCTGCGAGGCGAAAAATTGGAGTAAGAAGGATAAAGGGGGGCGTTATGCCGACAAAAAATGCAAGAGTGAATGTAGTGATGGAGAAACCACTCTACGCCGCCGTAAATGAAATTGCAGAAGAACGCGAACTATCAATGTCTATGGTAGTAAAAGACTTTATCAGGGAAGCAATCGAATTACAGGAGGATCAGACACTGGCAGGATTCGCCGAGATAAGGGAGGCATCTCTAAAGAAGGCTCTCTCTCATGAAGATGTATGGTATCATTGAGAAGTATAGGACGTAACCGGACCGGAGATCAGAGGTGTGGCAAGAGACTTGCGTCATGTGGGTGTTTGATGAGGTAGTTATCGGCCGCTAAGAATCAATCAGTTCAGCCATCACAGAATATCTCCAGTCATATCTACTAATCTTTGTCCTGAAACCATATCCTGTAAGCATCTCTGATAATATCTCAGGAGAATAGAAATTGGCCGGCTCTTTAAACAATCTCTCCATTCTGCATATAATCCGACCTATGAATGTATCGGGATTCAGGTCAAATATGAATAAGCGGCCGCTTAATATCATACAATCCTTTATCTCCATGATGGCTTTATGAGGATTATCAATGTGGTGGATGGTATCGCCAATGAGTACAACACTGAAAACACTTTTCTTAAACGGCAAAGATTCTGCTACTGCTCTTACTTTATACGCATATTCAGGTACATATTGTATCATTCCCTGGGCAGGATCAAGCGCTACATACTTCAGGTCATTTCTGATCTTGTGGGCAAATTGAGTGAGAATTCCTGTGCCAGCGCCAATGTCGAGCACAAGACTACCAGGTTCAATCCCTTTTAAAAGTCCGGAAAGGTCATCTATGGTTTTCCAGGGATAGACTAATGGAGAGAATAATTTGAAGAGTAAGCCAAGACGGTTAAAGGGAATCATGAGTGTTATTGTACAGCATTTTATCCTTTTCAGGCAAGAATTTACTCCTTTTCAGGCCCGATTCAGCCGGTGCTGTTTCTTATGAGCAGCAATTTCTGTGCTCTGGATAATTTCTTTATCTCCGCTTCTCGCTTTAAGGCGATGGAAGGAGTGGAACAGACTTCGACATAGACCAGCTTTACCGGCCGACGGCCCCGTGTATACTTGGCTCCTGCCTTGGTATTGTTATGTTCCTGGATTCTCTTTTCTATATTATTGGTGGTACCTGTGTATAAGGTTTTATCGGAACATTCCAGAATGTAGACGTAATTATTCATGGCGTGCCTCATTTTTCATTGACACGTTCCGGATGTGCAGGTAAGGTAATGATCAATATCTGAATAGGAGGACCAGCCATGGCTATAAAAGTTGAAATCAAAAACAATAAACTCTTCATCGAAATTGACCTGGAAAAACCAACACCGTCGTCATCCGGTAAAACCCTTGTAGTTGCAAGCACACATGGGAATACCGTTACTGCCGCTGAAGTGGGTGGCAAGCCTGTTACTATCGGGCTGAACGCTTACATTAAACGCTGAGTTGCTATTAACTCCATGCCCCTGATCTGACCACCTTCACGGATACAGGGTTAGTTTACCATGGTCTTCCTTCCAAGCCCAACAAATTGTTTGTATTCCGATTTCCGGATCGTATTTATATTTTTCTTGCGTAAAGGTAAGAATCAAATACGTTCCAACGCCTTATAAGACTTCAAGTTGAGGGAAGATATTGGACGATTGAGGATGTCCCCACGTCCCCGACCGGATGCAAAAGCCCCTTCACAAAATACATTTTTATGCTATAATAATTGCATATGCTGTTGTCCTTTTGAATATGAGATTTCATAAAGAAACACGGGGCATATTTTGAAACGAAGGAAGGACATGTCTGAGGGCCTTGACGTAATCGTCGTTGATGACGACCCGGCAGTATGTAATGTGATCGCCGAGATCATAGAGAGGTTTTATGTCTGGGGCAAGGTGCGTCGCTTCACCGATGCGGAAAAAGCCATTGCTTATTGCACAAATCAAAAGGCAGGTGTTGCCATTTTTGTTCTCGATGTCTTTATGGGAAAAGAAACGGGGTTCGGCTTCCTCGAAGCCATCGGAGACAAGTACCCCATGGCCTATGAAGATACCATTATCATAACGGGCAATGCCAGCAACGATATCGTGAACATGTGTATTGCCTCGGACATCAACCACCTCATAGAAAAACCCATCAAGCCCTTTGCCCTGCAGCTTGCAGTGAGGGCCGTTGTCGCAAAATACATCAAGTTCGCCAAGAGGCTCCTTGACGACCCCGTCTTTGCCGAGAGCGTTGCCGGACTCTGATCAGGCCTTGGGCGTAGGTTTTTGTAAGGTCGTTGTCTATAACGTAGATATATACTTCCCTTGCCCCCCCAGTTCGGTATATCCGTAACACGTAATATGTCACCCGTCATGGGTGTAAAACTTTTATTGCAATCGAAGACGTAAAGACGTATCTAAGGAAGCAGTAGCAACAGTTGCTACCACTCTCAAAATCTCCGTAAAGTCAATATCCGCCTTGTTTCACACACTTTTGCTTTTAAAAATATTTCCCAAGATTTGGAGAACAATTGCCCCGGAAAACGTAAAGCGTGGTATAGCTGTTTTGTAATTATATTTTCTTGACAACTGTCTGAAATAGCAGGAAAATGGGGGGAGCATTAAAAAATAATTAAGGAGGACCAGGGATGAAAGTAGTCCGTTTCAGCAGTGCCGAAAGCTACGAGCCGGAGAAAGACTGGAGGCGGGTAAGCCTTTGCAGCGAAAAGGATATTTCCATTGAGCATTTCGTGAAACCGCCGCACCACTCATCACCGAACCACAACCATCCGAACGCGCAGGTGATGATCGTCCTGAAGGGCAAGCTCGCAATCATCACCGATAAAGAGGAACAGGTTCTTGACGAGGGCGATGCGGTCTATATCCCCGGAAATGAAATGCATATTGTTACAAACCCGCTTGATGAACCGTCCGTCGGCATTGACATATTTATTCCCGGCCGGTCATTCGATTTCTGGCTGAAACGAAAAACCGCCTGACAACTTTAATGTATTTATACCAAGTTGCATTCAAAGGCGCATCGAGGCAGCGACGACGAGCCGACGCAGGCGTACACAGACGTACGTCGAGGAGTGCGAGGAGGAGATAACAAAGATGAGCGAATGAAGGCGACTTGGTATTACACCGTTAAAAAAGGGAATACTCAAGTTTAACGGAGCTGGCAAAACAGGAATTAAGACCGGTAAACTTACTGTGGGGGTTTGAGAAGATGGGATTTATTGTTTTCGCGATTCTTGGAATTGTTTTTGTTGTCGCCTTCGGCATCAGCGGAACAATGGCAGGGTTCGGCTGGCTGATGTTTAGAAGAAACAGCCGGGCGAGGGAGGACACAAAGAGGGTCTTTTACACGGTCCTAACTGTTACTATTATAATTCTCTACACAATTGTAACCTTTTGGCCTTTTCCACAGGGAAGACCGGGGAGTAACTACAGTGAATGGCTGAACGTATGGGGAACAAAAATTGCCATATATACAGGCACACCCGGGATAGGGTCACTTCTGGGAGGTCTGTTTACCTTTTTCTGTAGAAAAAAAGAGGGAAAGGGCTAAAGCAATCAAGAAAACCTGCAACAGAACCCGGCGAAACAGCGTATCGGCGAGTGTGGCAAGAAATAGCGTGGAGCCCACGCTACGCGAGGACAGGCGTAGAGCGTTGAGCGTAGAGTAAAGGCTTTTTTAGCGGGGGGAAGAATTTACTAATTTAATGGACGTCCCCTCATCAACCTAACCACCGGAAGATGTTTTTTCCAACAAGACCTTCTCGTGGAGCCATACTTTTATGAGCGCCCCACGGTCAACACCTATTTTTTCACGAATCATATCAATGTCTCTCACAAGGGACTCGGCAACATCCAGGGTTATGCGTATTTTCTTGTTGTAGCGGGTTGTTTTCGCCTTTGACAAATCGATCAGGTCGTGAATATCCTCTCCCGCATCGAACCTCTTATCAAACTCGTCTGATGTTTTAGCCAGTTGTTTTTTTTTCATAGAGCTTCACCTCCTTTGTTCTCGCACGCCTTACCGAGATAATTCTGATAGTACTGTTCCTGATGGTGTATACAGCCACCCATATCTTACCTGCCACGTTTCCGATCACAATCCATCTGCTCTCAATCGGATAGGGCGCCTCGATTTCAACTCTGTTGTCGTCAAACCAGATATTCCTGGCGGTCTCAAAATCTATCCCATGCTTTTTACGGTTAGACTCATTCTTGTCCTGGTCCCATTCAAATACCATACCGTTAATAATACAGATTTTGTACAAATATGCAAGTTGATTTTGACCTGAATAGAACATGGGGGGAAATCGGCAACAATACAGCCGACAGCCTTGAACAGCTTGTAGCATATCCCCTTTGTGTACAATTCTATTGCTTCTGCTGTATAATGGGCTATGATCGTTAAAGAGATCGAGGCAAAAACCATTCTCTCTAAATCCCAGATCTATGACTATGCCTTGAATGCCTATGTGGGATGCCAGCATAATTGCATCTACTGCTACGCAAGGTTCATGAAGAGATTTACCGGACACCGCGAGCAATGGGGAGAGTTCGTGGACGTAAAGATGAATGCTGCTGAACTCTTAACTCGGGAGGTCAGGAAAAAGAAAAAAGGAACCGTCTGGATAAGCGGGGTGTGTGATGCATATCAATATGTAGAACAGAAGTATATGCTCACCAAGAGATGCCTCGAAATCCTCGTTGAGAACGGCTGGCCGCTCGCGATCCAGACAAAATCCCCTCTGGTACTGAGGGACATAGGGATATTGAAGAGATCAGCGGATGCAGAGGTCTCGTTCACCATAACAACTGCGGATGATAAGGTACGGATGATCTTCGAACCGGGCGCTCCGCCGATAGAGAAACGGATTGAGGCGTTGGGAGTTCTTCATGCAGAGGGGATCAAAACTGTTGTTATGGTCGCTCCCATGCTTCCCGGAGCTGACAGACTCGTGGATATGCTGAAGGGCAAGGTAGACCATGCTTTAATCGATAGGTACAACTATCATTATGCTGACCGGGCGTATAAAAAGCACGGAATGGAATGGGCCATGGATGAGGAATTCTTTCAGGACAAAGGCGAGGAATTGAAGACCGCATTTGAAAAGGCAGGGATACCCTGCCAGAAACTGTATTGAGAAGCGAGTCCCGTCCTTGGGAAGGGATGGGGGATGTCCTTCATTATTTCAATAACTTTCCTTACATCGAGTTTTTCAAGCTTTTCTGGCCGAGGCGATTTTTGATGCATGACGAGGCGGCAAGGAAGTGGCAGCACGATTGGTGACTGCCTATTGCTAACATTTTGATAGCATTGACTATTATGATACCAATTCGAATTCAAAGATAGAACGAGGCGACAAGGAGGAGGCGACGGAGGCGCGGGGCACCCGCTTGCGGGTCGCAGTACGTCGAGGAGATGACGACGAAGGCAACAAAGTTATATGAATGAAGGCGAATTGGTATGAGATATTTTTATTTGCCGAAAACGTTTCGGCAAATGCTGCGTGCCGGAGGAAAGAAATTTAATGAACGCCCCCACCTCCCTTAACAACAAGCGTCTTGACTTTTGTAGATAACATCCTATACAATTAACTATATTAAGTGGTGTCATTGGAGGTATAGAATGAGCACAGCGACACGGCAGGCCAATTTCCTTTTACCGGAAGACCTGGTTGAAGAGTTAAGAAAGAGTGTTCCCAGAAGAGAACAAAGCAAGGTCATCGCGGAAGCATTGAGAAAGGAACTAAAACGAATGAAGCTTCAAAAGGCCTTGGAGACAAGCTTCGGGGCCTGGAAGGATGAAGACCATCCCGAATTGCAACAGGGGACTGAGGCCTTCATAAAAAGCCTGAGAAAATCTGACAGATTAGATCGCATAAACGACACAAAGTGAACACTATTCTGTTAGATACTGATGTACTGATCAACTTTTTGAGAGGGAACGAAAAGGCAAGAGACTTCTTCCGTTCCATTGTAGACGAATCCATCATCTGCTGCTCAGCGATAACCGTGGCAGAGATATATGCAGGCATGAGATTGCATGAAGCAAAAAAGACAGCCGAACTCCTCGACGGCTTGCATATAATTGACTGCACCCGTCAAATAGCCGAAAAGGCAGGAAGCTATAAAGCATCAATAAAAAGCCAGCAGCTTGATCTGGATGATTGCATTGTTGCTGCGACGGCTTTTATCAGCAATTCTGTACTTGCAACCGGCAACGACAAACACTACCCGATGAAAGATGTCAGAAAAACTATTGTGCGAATGGGGAAAAAATATTAGAAGACCGTGACGCGTGATCGGGTGCTGAACAAGGCAGGGTAAGGCTTTCCGGGGAGTTTCTATTTTGCGTCCACAGTGGACGCAAAACGAAAAGGTCTCGCGCCCGCATATGCGAAAGCAGCGTGGAGCGTTTAGCGTAGAGCAGAGGCTTTTTAGCGGGGGGAAGATATTTAATGAGTGCCCCATAGGGGTCCCCTGAAAGAATCACTTCGGCCCAGTGCCGGGGTATATTATTTCCTTGCAAATCTAACAGCGATGTTTTAATATACATGGATGATAGAAAGGGGTCTGCGGCAAAGCATCCTCCAGTCTCTGCGTAAATACCCTGTCGTGGCCATTCTTGGCTCAAGACAGGTCGGCAAGACTACACTGGCAAAGATCATAAGCACAGAGGTTGGTCGTGATACGATCTACCTGGATCTTGAGCTTGACTCTGATTTGAACAAACTGAAAGACCCCGAACTGTATCTGCGACAGTTTACCGATACGCTTGTTGTCATCGACGAGATACAAAGAGTGCCTGACCTTTTTCCGCTCATGAGGGCCCTCGTTGATCAGAAACGGGTGGGTGGCCGCTTCCTCATTCTCGGATCAGCGTCGCCTGATTTGATACGCCATTCTTCGGAAAGCCTCGCCGGGAGAATTATCTATCACGAGCTGACACCCTTCAATCTTGATGAAGTCCATGAGGACATACACACCTTGTGGCTTCGCGGGGGATACCCCGAAAGCTATCTTTCAGGCGATGGCAATGAGAGCTTTATTTGGCGCGAGTCTTACATACGGACGTTCCTCGAACGGGACATACCGCAGTTAGGCATTCACATTCCTGCCGTCCAATTAAGAAGGTTCTGGACCATGATTGCCCATTCTCACGGGCAACTTTGGAACGGAAGCAAGATCGCCTCAAGCCTGGGCCTCTCTAATATGACGGCGCGCCGATACCTCGACATCCTTGAAGACACTTTCCTGTTGCGCCAATTGCAGCCATTCCACGGGAACGCAAAGAAAAGAACCATAAAATCACCCAAGGTATACATTCGTGATTCAGGGCTGCTTCATGCTTTGCTGAAAATACATTCCCATGATGATCTTCATGGCCATCCTGTCATAGGCAGTTCCTGGGAAGGCTTCATCATTGAACAGATTGCGGGCCTTCTGCCGGAAAGAACCGAGATCTATTTCTATCGGACCGTGGCGGGCGCTGAAAGTGATCTGTTCTTCTTCGACAAAAAGAGCTCTCCTGTTGCTGTTGAAATAAAGTATTCTCTGAATCCAAGTATTACGAAGGGTTTTAGAAACGCCTGCGAGGACCTTGCCTGCACAAAGAAATTCATAATCTATCCCGGTAAAGAAATGTACCCCCTCGGTGAGGGGACCTACGCGCTTCCCGTGGGCAAACTCCATATACTCCTGGGGGAACGTCAGGGACATAGTCAAATTTCTTAACCTTTGAACTATCGGAAAAGAGGATCTCAGCGTTTATTGCGTGAATGGCATGAATGGCGTTCATTGCATGAGTGGTGTTCAGGGTTCATCCTGCCTGCGGGGCGGGACAGGCGGCGTGATCAATAAAGACAAGGCTGGATCGGGTGCGGAACAAGGTAGGACAAGGCTTTGCGGGGAGTTTCTATTTTGCGTCCACAGTGGACGCAAAACGAAAAGGTCTCGCACCCGCATGAGCGAAAGCAGCATGGAGCGTTTAGCGTAGAGTAAAACTTTTCGGGCGGGGAAAGGATTTGATAATTGGATGTCCACATCTCCACTCCATATGCTTTGCAAACCAAAAATAAAACGGTTTATAAATCACGATATGCTTCACGGCGATGCTTGATGCGCATGATTGTTATTTTTTTTCTTGCATTGTCAATCTCGTAAAGGACACGATAATCACCGATGCGCAGCCTCCAGTCCTTTAGCGAACCCTTTATTTTTTTGCTTTCCCGTGGGTGAGGTTCGGAAGCAAGTTTTCTGATCTTTGCAGCAATCTGTGAAAATAATGGTGGCGGGAGTTTATTGAGGTCTTTTTCGGCGTGTCGTTCTACATAAAGTTCATAGGGCATTATTATGTTCCGTCAGGTAATCCTCAAATTTCCTCACCTGTATGCCACCCATGCGTATCTTTTCAAGGTCTGCAAGATCTTCTTTGTCTTCAAGCTTTTCGAGTAATTCACGGTAGTCGTTAATGTCAATTATTACGGCGCTTGGTCTTCCGTCTTTCATTACCACCTGGGGTTTAGTTTTTAAGATGCCCTTTGCCATTGAATATCTCCTTATCTTTTAAATAATATTGAATAATTTAATTATAGCTTCTTTTTCACGTCTTGGCAATGGTATCAGACAAATGGATGTTATAAAATCTGGCTGCCCGAAGATGTGGAAAAACCGGACTGGTAACAAGGAAGGATAAGGCTTTCCGCGGAATTCACTATTTGGTGTTCAATGTGAACACCAAATAAAAAAGGTCTCGCGCCATGCCCGGCACACACGCAAAAATCAGTCGCGAGTGTAACGAGTTGTCTGGATTGATTGGTTCGATTAGATCAGAATTCATCAAAAAAGATGTTTATCCCGTCCTTTACCTTGTCATAGTAGATAATTTGCACCCCGATGTTTTCCGGTAACATCTGCTTCGATTCATACGTCTGCGGTTTGATGCTGACAGGATTGTCGCCAATATAACCGTCGATCCCCTTTGCTTCTTCTTCAGGAACGGATATCCTGTAAGATTTTCCCGTATGCGCTGCGACACGTTTCAGAATCGCCTCCTGAAATTTCAGGCCGACAAACGTTTTCACGATGACCAGGTCTTTGACCCATGTTTTGATCATTTCTTCATCTATCTTGGTAATAACCTGTTTGAAGTTATCGATCATCTGCATGATTTTGGTTTTCGCTTTTTCGATCGCTTCGGGGTGGCTGCTCAAATACCACTTTTCCCATTCTTCCAGCTTCCTGCCCCGGAATTCCTGGATCAATTCACTCATCTGACCGACAACTTCCGGCCTTGTTCCCTGGGCGTTCTGATTTGCAAGATTTATAAGGCGTCAAGCAATTGCGTGATTTCCTCATTTCTCATCTTGAGTTTCTTCATAGTCGGATTTCCTCTTTCAGGATCGCTTTGAACTTTTCATGATATCTGAATGGGAAGGTCTCGTCTAATTGGACCAAATGTGAGCGAAGAAAATGAAGATTGATAAAAGTATTATTTTTCAGATATAGATAAGAAAGCAGCCGGCTGTTTTCATCGTATTTAGCCTGGTCGAATTTCAGGTAAACGTTCTGCCCCTTTAATTTGTCCCAAAGCCACTTCATAGCTTCCGGTTCCTTGCCTGCCTTTGTTCCGATGCCGATTAACCTGACAATCATGTCATTGTTGAGTTCCATCATGTTGGGAGCGATCACGCGCTTCAAATGTAAATACTGCTCTTTACCGTTTCCGTTGGCTTCTATTTTTGACCCGAAGGTCATCTTTCTGGGATCGATCTTCTTATCGAATCGGACTGGATCGTGAAATACATAGGGCATTTTTTGTATTTCCTGCCGGTAATCGATGGCCGCCCGTGCCGGTTTAAGCACTTCAATAGCGGTCTGACTTAAAATATCGGCCTGCTCAGCCCCGATTTTTTTTCTGATAACCGGTAAAAAGGACTCATTGATCTCGTATCCGATCGAGCGCCTTTGAAGATGCTTTGCCGTCAGGGAGGTCGTGCCGCTTCCCAGGAAGGGATCAAGAACCGTTTCCCCGACAAAGCTGAACATCTTGATCAGCCGCTTGGGAAGCTCTTCGGGAAACATGGCCAGATGCTTATCCTGTTTCTCTCCGGGAAAATTCCAGTGTCCGGCAAAGTATTCGTTCCATTCTTCTACAGACAACTTGGACTGCTCTTTCACCGCTTTGTTGACTAACGGGGGAATCCCTGGTTTTTTAAAGAGCAGGATAAATTCGTAATCGATCTTGATAATTCCATTTCGGGGATAGGGGTACGACCCCATAATCGTGGCGCCGCCAGTCGTATTACAGGTCGTCACCTTCTGCCAGATAATGGCTCCCATATAGTCGAAACCGAAGGATTCACAGAATTTGATGATCTCGGTTCTGATGGGGATAACTTTATAGCGGCCATAATACACAGATCTGGCGAACTGATCACCGATATTGATGCACAGGCGGCAACCACCGTGAAGGACACGGTGGCATTCTTTCCACACAAGGTTCAGGTTGTTGATGTATTCTTCGTAGGTATCATGAAAGCCGATCTGCCGGACACTGTCGTAATCCTTGAGTTGCCAGTAAGGCGGCGATGTAATGACGAGATGAACGGACTCATCCAGAATTTCCGGCATCGAACGAGAATCAGCTATAAAAATCTTGTGATTGCTCATGCCTACCTTATACACCATCCGGTTTATCTTTTCAATATCGAACAAAAAAGCAACAATTAAAAGCCGGCAGCTCGATAAACACTACCCGATGAAAGATGTCAGAAAAGTCGTTGTATCTATAGAGTAAAAACAAGGCAGGAGGAATTTCTTTCTAGCGGGGGAAAGATAGATGCTGCAATTGTCGATTACCGAATGCAAACCACTACAAAACAAAACAAGGCTCGACATTGCACAGAACAAGGCAGGATAAGGCTTTGCGGGGAGTTTATATTTTGCTTTCACAGTGAATGTAAAATGGGAAAGGTCCCGCTGGATAAAGAGGCGCAGTAGGGTTTAACTACCTTTTATAAAGCTCCCTTCTGTGGCCTATTCGCAAAACCACAATATCTTGGCCTTCTATATCGAAAATGATCCTGTAATCCCCGATTCGAAATCTATAACTACCAAGGTTTGAATCGGTAAGGCTTTCAGCATAATCCAGGGGAGCATCCAGATAACGCATGAGCGTCTTACCAATTCTTTTCTTTACGTCATCATCAAGTTTTTTGATGTCTCTGTGAGCCCTTTGTGTATATAAAAACCTGTATTTCACTCCCCAAAAACCTCTGTATGTGTTTTAATCCTTCCAGCTTTGTAGTCTATCCTTGCTTCTCTAATGCTTTCCAAATATTCAGGCGAGGTCGATGCAAGAAGGTCTTCTAAAAAAGCATCCCTTTCTTTTTTTCTCATTGCCTTTATTGCTTTTATCAGTTCTCCCCGATTTAAATCTATTTTGACAGTATTGAGCATATGGAAACCTCTCTATTCAAATTTTTCTAAGTATATCATTTTTACGTAAAGGTGAGAATCAAATATGTTCCAATGCCTTATAAGGCTTCAGGTCGAGGAACGGATAATCGACAATCGAAGATGTGATCCCCCTTTGCTTTGCATTAAGCGTGATCTGGTGCAAAACAAGGCAGGATAAGGCTTTCCGGGGAGTTTGCTGTTTGCATGCACTGTGCATGCAAATCATGAAAGGTCTCGCGCATGCATGAGCGATATCGTAATCAATAAAAATTATGTTGCATTTATAAAATAACCGTTAGATAATTGAATATACAGTAAAATTTGTACAACTTTGAGGCTTTTTCGACTGCAATAGGACGAAATCCCGCGTTCTTCGGAAACAGCGGGATGGAAAAGGGGGCGGCACAATTGAAAGGCACGAGACGGAGAACCGGCGAAACGGCGTATCGGCGAGCATGGCAATAATGCGTTTCAAAACTTCTTGGCGGGGGAAAGATATTTATAATTTTATGGATGTCCCTACCCGCCCTTTTTTCCGTTGACACCCTTGAGCCTCTTTGATAGCATAGAAGTAGCAATGAGAGGATACGAATGGTACAAAATAATAGGGCAAATACAATGAATGACCCGCAAATACGAAAAGCATTTAAAGCGCAGTTTTTGAAAAGATACATAGAAGACAATGACACCTTGGTTATAGATGAGTTTGCATTAGGGCTTGGATCGGCTAGAATCGATATTGGCATAATAAATGGCACTTTAAATGGTTTTGAAATAAAAAGTGATAATGACACTCTCAAAAGACTTCAGAATCAGAGAAATGTATATAATTCAATATTTGATTATGTGACCCTTATTGTTGGATACAAACATGCGTTTAATGCATTCAAAATCATTCCAGAGTGGTGGGGTGTAAAACTATCACACATTGACAAAAAAGGAATTGTTCATATTTCCAACGCTAGAAGTAAGAAAAAAAATCCTTCAAATGATATATTATCAATAACAAAGCTTCTATGGAGAAATGAGGCCTTAGGTATATTAGAGGAAATTGGTTTTTCAAGTGGGTTTCGATCAAAAACACGAGATAGGATTTGTGAACATCTTGTAAAAGTTGCTGATAGAAGATACATTCATCAAAAAGTCTGCGAGAAGCTGAAGCTTAGAGAAAATTGGAGATCTGATTTACCACGAAACTCAAATGATGATTAATGCCTGCCCTTAACCAAGTCGTGGGACTTCCTGGGTGTATGACCTGCATGCTCATATCTTTTATGTATTTATCCCCAAAACAAAAACCCTCTCCACAGAATTCAGACCTATCACATAACAATTCTGCGTTAGCAGGCCATTGGGCATATCCAGGCCCGTCTTGATTAAATACACCCTCCCCTCTCATAATAATCCAGCAATCGCCTGATGTATATCGTATGCTTGCGCTAAAATTTGACCATGCAGGTGGTTCAGAATAAATCGGATGTTGGATAGTATAATCCCCATAACTTGGAAGTCGTAGCCAAGATGGTTTTGATTTTAAAATATTTTTCCAAGTCATCCAATCAAGTCGAGCTAATTCGTGTTGTCCCACGCTGAATCCTGAAAGGTCTTTGGAAAATGCGCCACCGATTACTGTAAATGTTCGCCAATCTTGCACATCTGGTATTTCCCTACCAATATTTTTAAAGTTCAAATTATTGTCTGTAATATATTGGCAATCAATTATTAAGTCTGAATTCTTTGGGCTCGCACCAATTAGCTCCAATAGATCGTAAAGTTCGCTGCTGATCTTGTTGCGCCTTAAATCACTCAAAAACAATCGAATACAAACTCCACTTTTGCTTTTTTTTGACAAAACTTTTACAGCGTCTTGGTATGCTCGAACCCTGCTCAAGCCGGTTGTCGGTACGTAACTTAATCCCCTTTTATCGGATTCCTCTCCGAACCGACAGAGTATATGCTCGCCCGTAGGGGGCCTAAAGTTAGGGTCTAAATGCTGCAGATCTATGAAAAATCGTTTTTTTCCCCAAGAATCAAAAATTCCGTCTATCGTTTGAGAAAGCATTAGATCAAAGGTGGGGGTAGTCTTTTTTTCTTTAAAATTGGAGGGGATCAATTCAATTAGTGGAGTGATTCTATCTTGCGTATTTGATTCCAAGCATTGAAGTGCTTCTCTCTCAGCCTGTTTCCATCTCAATACAGGAACATAGTGCTTGTGGTTAAACATGCAAGTTACCTCCATTTGATTTCTGGAAATAGTACTCTTATTTTACCATGACCCACTAAATGGTTTAAAAGGCGATAAGCTTTGAATTCGTAGCGCATTCTTCCTGCTACAATAGCCGGATTGATTCCGAGTTTCTTTGCCAGGTGTTCAGCTGCCTCTGGCGATCTTAGCCTGCTTGCAGGACTTTTGATCCATTCTTCTGTTGAGATTAGTGCTTCGGTTGCCAAATTATCTGCTTCTTTTTCTTGAATATCTCCTTGGTCATCTACCTCCAAATCATCATAGTACTGCTTGACTTCGGAATTCATGTGGTGCGCTATATGAGCTAATTCATGCATTAAGGTAAACCAAAAATTGTCAATCCTATCATAGCGCAATGTCATACTTATTATGGGATTATCAGAGAATATCATAATTGCCGCACCATCTAGGTACATCTTGGGCAACTGTGGTTCGATGACAACTGAGATTCCATATTTATTAAGGAGATTTATTGCTCGTTTAGGGCCATCATCAAAAACACTTAATTGGGCAACCTTTTTCATAGTATCCAAGTCAAGAGTATGATGTTGGTAGTTGGCAGAAGGTTTTTTATCCACTGCTCTTAATACAGTTTGTGCGGTCCATGCGTATAAGGCATAGTTATCCATTTTTCGACCTGAACGCACATGATTTGTTTGACGGTACAAAACTGCTTGCGGTGCAAGCAAGTTATTTTGGATGAGTTTTTGAAAATATTTTTTGAGCAGTTTTTCTATTTGTTCACTTATGTCAACATTTGTTGTTACAATCCAACCCCTTTTTATCATTTCGTTTATGGGGAAACGATTCCATTCTATTTTATCTTCTTTCGCTTCAATAATATTCTGGTCTTGGAGCAAACAGCTTGCGGGTATTCCAAGTTTTGTATGGAGGGCTTGTATCATGGACATTGTTAAGGGGCGTTTTCGACCGAGAATTTCGGATACTTTACTTCTACTTCCGATATAGGGTATCAGATCGCGCTGGTTTAAATTTAGCTGTTCCATTCTAAATAATATAGCGTCAATAGGGCTAGGAAGGGTTTTGGGATAAGTTTTATCTTCATAATCTTTTACTAAGAGTGTCAGTAATTCTAAGCGATCTGCCTCTTTAGTGCCGGGAACCGGATCAAAATCAATTAACTTTTCAATTTCAACAAGAA
Source organism: Pseudomonadota bacterium (assembly GCA_026388315.1). Taxonomy (NCBI): domain Bacteria; kingdom Pseudomonadati; phylum Pseudomonadota; species Pseudomonadota bacterium. The sequence goes on from JAPLKA010000056.1 coordinate 24,234, forward strand.
CGGCGTTATATTCTGATTCGTTTTTGATTATTTTATTCATTTTATATTTCCTTTCTTTACCTCAAAACTCCATTTTGAATATTCCGCATGTGTTCCAATTCTTTTTATATAGACTACTTGATTTCTATAGCTTATCTTTATATCTAACCTGTACTGATTGCCTTTAATATTAAATATAACTCTGTTATCAGCCAAGAAGCTTGCATGTGGGTAACGTTTTTTTATGTCCAAGGAGGTCTCCCATCGAGCTTCTTCAACTTCAGCGCAAAAGGCATCTATTTGCGATTTGGCATCACCGTATTTTATCTTAAAATCGTCAAGTATTTTCCGTCCAATTAACTCCATTAAATTATCCAACAATTAACTTAAGTATTTTGAGCAAAATAGTATACAATAGTCCCTCCAAGGGACTATTGTATACTATTTTAATATATATGCAACACTTATTTTCAAATGAATGATAATTATTAATTATAAAGGAAACTATATTTTTGAAACAAACAGCGTGGCATAGGGGGACGGGCGGGACGTTCCTTAAAAATTAAATAACTTTTCTAAATTGTAGTGGCCGAGGATTTTTGATGGTAGCCACCTGAGAACAAAATCTGTACTCAATAGGGTAGTTGGCAGCGCGCAGGTAACCGGCAAAAGCAGAACAGCGTACCTATTGGTACATTGAGGATTGAGCAATCCCCGAAGTCGACAAAGTTAGCCGCAAAAAGCACTCCGGCCTGTAAACGTAAATTGTGAGAAAATGTTCTGAAACATTTTCAGCAACAGTTGCTGAAAATGCTGAAACCTCCCTAAAGCCAATAGAGACAGGAAAATGACTGATTCTCCGAAACATTTGCGGAGAATTTGGAGATAGCCGAAGTGGGGAACGGGAAACGCCCTTCACATTTTCACTTTTTTCTTGCTAAGGCGATATATAGGGAACGTTCGTAGCTTCCGTAACTTTCTATAGTGATTCAAGAACAGTTCTCTGGCAGAGGCGATCTTTGATTGATAACGCGAAGACGAGGGGTCGCCGCCCGGAAGCGTACCTATCGGTACGTTGAGGACTGTGCGGCCCCGAAGCCGACAAAGTTAGACGCAAAAAGCGCCTCTGCCATTAGTCGGGGAATCTTGTTCACCACCACATCCATGACATCAACGCCAAAATAATCATGGATTAAGGGAGGAGGTATGAACGTTGTTTCATCGAGAATGTGGCGCAGATATTCAAGCGGCGAGGCTGACATATTCGGCTTCTTTCAGAATGTAGGGCCCGATATAAGGGCTCAAGGACTCTGCGGTAACGAGTTCAATTCTCCGCTGCAATAAAGCCTCCAGTAAAAAAGAGAGGGCCATAAAGTTGTCGAAGGTTTTCTTGCCCGTTTCGAATTCTACGATAAGATCGATATCGCTGCCACCCTTCTGCTCACCGCGAACGAAGGACCCGAACAGCCCGAGTCGCTTCACCCCCATAGCCTGCAATTGGCTCCCATTCTCACGTAGCTTATTCAATACATCTTCACTTGATATAAATGACTTCTTCAACCTTTCACCTTCCGGGGCAAGATCGTTAAGTACCCTTGCCCACTCGATAAAGTAAATATATCAAATTCTACAATATACCACAATGTCTTTTTCAATAACGCTACGGACTCAATTTCGATAAGGGGGATAGCCGGAACGTTTTCCGGAACTGCAAATTGTGAGAAAATCTTCTGAAACATTTTCAGAAACTGTTTCTGAAAATACTAAAACCTCCCTAAGGCCAATACAGGCAAGGAAACTACTGATTCTCCGCAACAGTTGCGGAGAATTTGAGATAGCCGAAGGGGGGGGACGGGGAATCGGCGAGTGTGGCAATAATGCGTTTCAAAACTTCATGGCGGGGGAAAATATTTATAATTTTACAGATATTCCTACCCCACTACCCTATCCTACCACCTAACAGCTACACTGTTCAATTTCTTGTAAAAACGTAAAAATAAGGTATAATAGATAAGTGGTTAATTGGAATCGATTCCATCCGCAGGATTTTGAGTACGATTTTGAGCGTGACAAGCTCAGTGATCACAATATTACTTTCGAAGAAGCGGTTGAATGCTTTTTCTCAGACTTTGAGGTTAGGCGTAACAAATCATATAAAGACAGGTACCAGCTCATAGGTTGCACGATTGGAGGACAAAGGATTAAGGTTATCTTTCAGCTAAAACCCGGCAATATTGCCCGGATTATCACAGGGTGGAAATTATGAAAACAAAGAATAAAAATCTTACCGAACAGGAAATCGATCAGATAATTATAGCAGATGCAGATAATAATTCCGCTTGGGAGGAGCCAATAAAGATTCGTAAACAAAAATTCACATCTTTATCTATCCCTTCCGAGCTTGCGTCACGTGCAGCATTTTTTGCTCGCCTCCATCGCGGACTCAGTTTAGAAGAATGGCTCAATCGAGTCATTCAGGAAAGGTTGGATATAGAAGAAGCTGCCTTTTCTGGATTCAAACGTGAACTGGCAGCAAAGAACGGTCGATAACAAGGTCATATAGGGTCAGGTCTTGAATTATCAGTTTTTTATACAATTTCGCCGGCATACATTAAAACAAGCAGGAACCCCCCACACATAGTCTTTGATAGTAAAATTGTGAAATGATTTCTGAAACATTTTCAGAAACTGTTACTGGAAATGCAGAAGCCGGAGCAAAAAGTCTGTGCCGGGTGATGGACGTAATGAAGCAAGTTTCTGCAACAGTTGCAGAAAACTCTTTAACCCAAATATGTCGTTAGGAAGGTGTCGGGGTAGTTGCTCGTGGACTGACCTCGCAATTAAACCGCCCCGGAGCAAACCGTCGAGAGGCGAGGAAGCTTGGTCTTTTGCATAAGCAAAAGTTCCAAAGCCGAACGCGAGCATATGTCCTAGCCCGCACAGCGGGCGAGAGGGGGAGGCTCCACGAGCTTTGCTTGTGGAGGGGGCGACGCGAGCCTCGGTAATTGAAGCCGCCGGAGCGGAATGAGCGTGTTTGAGAGGGATGGTCCGACACCCATATGATTCTAATGATAAATCCGGGTTTAATCCTTGTAAACCTAAGCCAGTCCTTGTTTTGCTGATTCTCCGCAACAGTTGCGGAGAATTTGGAGATAGCCGAAGTGGGGGACAGGAGACACCTTTCACATTTTTCTCTTGGCCTTTGGTCGAGATGATTTTTAATGTATGACGCAACGGTAGAGATAGGCGCAACTGTCAGTTTGTTCTCCATCGGTAAAAAATTAGTTGCGTTTATATAAAGTTTGAAGAAAAATGGGGAAAAACAGTGTTGAGTTTTAAGTTTTGAGTGTTGAGTTAAAACAAGGAAAAAGTGGCGGCATTGTGGGAAGAATTTCTTTTTGGCGGGGGAAAGATATTTATAATTTTATGGATGTCCCTACCTCTCTCCCTATTTCTTTGTTTGCACTTGATAGATTTCCAACTTGATTATTGACCCCTGGGGCACAAGGCTTCCCGGTTGAGGATTCTGAGCGGCCACCTTCCCGTCATCCGCCTTATTCGTCGTTCCCCGGTAGCTTGCAGACCATTGTAGCCCGGCATTGGCCAGCGCTGTTCGCGCCTGGTCTGACGGGGTGTTCACCATTTTGGGCACCGCGACTTTGGGCAGTTTTTGAGGATCATAGAAATAACCCTCGAAAGACACCACACTGCCTGCCGGAACCGATGTCCCCGGCCCCGGCGTCTGGGCGGCAACCGTCATGTTCGAACCCTGGTGCATCGCTGCCCTGTATCCAGTCAGGCTCCCCTTCAACGTCAGCTTATCGAGCGCGGTTTTGGCATCCTCGATCTTAAGCCCCACCATGTTTGGGACAACAACCTGCGCTGTGGCCTCCCTATATATCCACAGAGAGACGACAGAGCCTCGCGGAACTCGAGGCGTCTGGGTCTCGGACCCCGGGTCCTGTTTCGCCACCTTTCCAACCCGGCTCTTGTCGGTGGTCATCTGCTCTCCCTTAACCTGTACTTTTAATCCCACCAGTTCCAGATATTTCCGCGCCTCATCCAACGACCCGCCTGTTACCCACATGACATTTACCGGGAGGTTGGGATCAAAGCGGTAGGCCGTCAACGTAACGGTCGTCCCGGGTGTAACCATTCGTCCCGGCTGCGGGTCCTGGGAGCTCACCAACCCGTCGTTGGACTGAATCTCGATTGGCTTATAGTTTACAGCCGTTTTCAGTCCCGTCTGTTTGATTGCGGAGTCCGCTTCCGGCAAACGGCGGCCGATTACATTGGGAACGGCGCTTTGCATAACTGCGCTGGCATCCCAGAATTCCACACTGACGAATGTTCCGCCGGGGACATTTGACCCGGGCAATGGGTCCTGACCGGCAACCTTCATGTGTTGCTGACGATCGGTTGTCAGCCGCGCGCCCTTACCCCTCAGGTTGAGGCCTGCTTTCTGCAAAGTCCGGTTGGCCTCAACAGAGTCCATTCCAATAACACTGGGAACCGGGGTGCCGGACGGGGGTTTAAAGCGGTAAACCGTAAGGGTCACGGTTGTCCCCTTGGGATACCTCGTGTATTGTCCGTCTTTAGACGGGAGATCCTGACCCACAACCTTCCCGTCCAGGGTGGCATCCGATGTGGATACCTCCGGCCCGGTTGCCACTTTCAGGCCTCTCTGTTCCAGATCACTTTTTGCCAAATAAAAATTCTCGCGGGTGACGTAAGGCACTTCCACTGTGTTTTTGGTATCCCAGACATAAAAGGTAACCTTGACTTGCGAATCACGCGGAACAGTCGCACCTGCAGGCGGGTCTTGCTTTGCAACCTTCAAGACCAGGTCTTTATTCGTTGTCGGCACTTCCGGTCTTACTACAAAATACTTTAGCGTCAATCTGTCCAGCGTGCGCCATGCTTGGGTGTCATTCATGTTTGTAAGGTCGGGAACAGCCACAAGAGCCGGAGCATCATATTTATAAAGTTTAAGGGAGACGGCGGTGTATTTTGAAGCCTTCGCGCCGGCAACAGGGTTCTGACTTGCAATCATGTTGTAGAGACTCTTATCTTTTGTGGGCACCCCGGGAGAAACAGTCTGACCGCTTAAATAAACGTTACTAAGTACCCTTCCAGCTTCAGCGTCTGACAACCCCACAACATTGGGGACTGACACCGGCACATTTCTGTTCAGGTAAAAGGTAAAATTGACGGAGGGAGCCAACGGGTTTATCCCTGGTGCAGGAAGGGGCTTGCCCGCCGCAGGTTCCTGCGTGAATACCTTCTCGTCCTGATTTTGATCGGATGTTTCTTTAAAGCCTACACGATAATTGGATACGCCCGCCTGCTTCAGAACGGCCTCTGCTTGCTGGCGTGTCATGCCGATAAGGTTCGGCATGGTCTTTACAGGACCGGAACTTTGAGCGAAGGACATTTCCACTACGCAAATATGTAGAACAAAGATCGACAGGACTACCAGGAAAAGCTTTGCGGTAAAATTTTTCATGCCGAACCTTCCTTCTCGGTTTATTTGGTTGTTGATTTCTATGTACAGAGTATAATAAGCAGAGAGCAGGGGTCAAGGAGAAACATGCGGTAGACTACAATAAATGTCTCGCTGCTGCATCAAGATAATCAATGGAAACATATAACATGGATCGGCAACGCTTAAGGGGTCACGCAGGAACAACCATAAAAAAGTACGGGTACCCGGCAAAAACAGAACGGTGTACCGAGCATACCGACCAATAATCGCGAGGCCCCTTGAAAAGGTTAGGGCCAGGAGAGATATTTCTCTTCCTGGCCCTAATTTTTAAAAACAAAACCCGGCAACGACCTACTTTCCCACAGAATCACTCCTGCAGTATCATCGGCGCGGGAGAGCTTAACTGCCGTGTTCGGGATGGTAACGGGTGTGGCCTCTCCGCAATAGTCACCGGGAAACTTATAATTCAGTCGATAGTTGTTAGTGAATAGTCGATAGTTAAACTAACCAAACTCTAACCGATACAACTGTTTCCGTCCAAATTTTAATGACAACCACATATGTTGTAAAATGATTTATGATCAAGCCGCTCGATCTATTAGTACCGGTAGGCTCAACACATCACTGTGCTTACACCATCGGCCTATCAACCAGATAGTCTATCTGGGATCTTAGCCCGGTATTGCTACCGGACGGGACAACTAATCTTGAGGCGAGCTTCCCACTTAGATGCTTTCAGTGGTTATCTCTTCCGGACATAGCTAACCAGCCATGCCACTGGCGTGACAACTGGTGCACTAGAGGTTCGTCCATCCCGGTCCTCTCGTACTAGGGACAGCTCCCCGCAATTGTCCTGCGCCCACGGCAGATAGGGACCGAACTGTCTCACGACGTTCTAAACCCAGCTCACGTACCGCTTTAATTGGCGAACAGCCAAACCCTTGGGACCTACTTCAGCCCCAGGATGCGATGAGCCGACATCGAGGTGCCAAACCTCCCCGTCGATATGAACTCTTGGGGGAGATAAGCCTGTTATCCCCAGAGTACCTTTTATCCGTTGAGCGATGGCCCTTCCATACGGGACCACCGGATCACTAAGACCAACTTTCGTTCCTGCTCGACTTGTAGGTCTCACAGTCAAGCCGGCTTATGCCTTTGCACTCATCGGCTGGTTTCCAATCAGCCTGAGCCGACCTTAGTGCGCCTCCGTTACACTTTGTTTCCAATCAGCCTGAGCCGACCTTAGTGCGCCTCCGTTACACTTTGGGAGGCGACCGCCCCAGTCAAACTACCCACCAGACAGTGTCCTCGACCCGGATTACGGGTCGGAGTTAGAACCTCAAAACAATAAGGGTGGTATTTCAACGTTGGCTCCATGCCAGCTAGCGCTAACACTTCAAAGCCTCCCACCTATCCTACACATAGTATCCCGAAGTTCACTATCAAGCTATAGTAAAGGTTCATTCATGCAGGTCGGAACTTACCCGACAAGGAATTTCGCTACCTTAGGACCGTTATAGTTACGGCCGCCGTTTACTGGGGCTTCGGTTCAATGCTTCTCCTCGTTTCCTTGAATGACATCTCTCCTTAACCTTCCAGCACCGGGCAGGCGTCAGACCCTATACATCCTCTTACGAGTTTGCAGAGCCCTGTGTTTTTAGTAAACAGTCGTCACTCCCTCTTCACTGCGATTCCAGAGCGCTTCAGAAGTAAATTCTTACACGCGCCGGAACACACCTTCTCCCGAAGTTACGGTGCAATTTTGCAAAGTTCCTTAACCAGAGTTATCTCAAGCGCCTTAGGATTCTCTCCTCGCCCACCTGTGTCGGTTTGCGGTACGGTCACCAAATAGATTCGCTACGAGGCTTTTCTAGGAAGCGTGGGATCAGCCAGTTTATGCTCTAAAAGAGCTCCTCATCACATCTCGGGGTTATGACCTCACGGATTTGCCTATGAGATCCCCCTACCTGCTTGAACCGGGTATTCCGTCACCCGGATGACCTACCCTTCTCCGTCCCCCCTTCGCGTCTTTATCACCTACCTGGTGGTACAGAAATATTAATCTGTTTCCCATCAACTACGCCTTTCGGCCTCGCCTTAGGGACCGACTAACCCTGAGAGGATTACCCTTGCTCAGGAAACCTTGGGCTTACGGCGACAAGGTTTTTCACCTTGTTTATCGCTACTCATGTCAGCATACTCTCTTCTGCGTCCTCCAGCATCCCTCACGAGACACCTTCACAGGTAAGCAGAATGCTCCCCTACCACCTGCACTTACGTGCAGATCCATAGCTTCGGTAATGTGCTTAGCCCCGTTACATTTTCGGCGCAGGCCTGCTAGACCAGTGAGCTGTTACGCTTTCTTTAAAGGGTGGCTGCTTCTAAGCCAACCTCCTGGCTGTTTTAGTGGACCCACATCCTTCACCACTTAGCACATTTTAGGGACCTTAGCTGATGGTCTGGGCTGTTTCCCTCTCGACTACGGATCTTATCACCCGCAGTCTGTCTCCTCCACTTTGGGTTATGGCATTCGGAGTTTGGTTGGGTTTGGTAGCCTTGTAGGACCCCTAGCCCATTCAGTGCTCTACCTCCATAACCGATCATGGAAGGCTATACCTAAATATATTTCGGGGAGAACCAGCTATTTCCAGGTTTGTTTAGCCTTTCACTCCGATCCACAGCTCATCCCCTCAGTTTTCAACCTGAGTGGGTTCGGACCTCCGTCCCGGATTAGCGGGACTTCATCCTGGCCATGGATAGATCACCTGGCTTCGGGTCTACTCCATGTAACTAATCGCCCTATTCGGACTCGCTTTCGCTACGGCTCCACCTAACGGCTTAACCTCGCTACATAGAGTAACTCACTGACCCATTATGCAAAAGGTACGCGGTCACCCGTATTGCTACGGGCTACCACTACTTGTAGGCATGCGGTTTCAGGTACTATTTCACTCCCCTCAACGGGGTTCTTTTCACCTTTCCCTCACGGTACTTGTTCACTATCGGTTGCCAAGTAGTATTTAGCCTTTGGGGATGGTCCCCCTATCTTCCCACAAGATTTCTCGTGTCCCGTGGTACTCTGGATTATACCCAGGAAGGCTATTCTATTTCGCATACAGGACTGTCACCTTCTATGATTAACCTTTCCATGTTATTCTGCTATAGAATAGCTTTGTAACTTCCCGAGGTTTCCGTAAAAACCTCCAGTAAAATCCTACAACCCCGAATATACAACGCTCACGGGCTATACGTATATCCGGTTTAGGCTCTTCCCATTTCGCTCGCCGCTACTTTGGGAATCGAATTTCTTTCTTTTCCTGAGGGTACTTAGATGTTTCAGTTCCCCTCGTTCGCCTCCTGTCGACTATGTATTCATCAACAAGATATTCCGACATTACTCGGAATGGGTTGCCCCATTCGGAAATCTTCGGATCAAAGCCTGTTTAACGGCTCCCCGAAGCTTATCGCAGATAACCACGTCCTTCATCGCCTCTTGGCACCAAGGCATCTACCGCATGCCCTTAGTAGCTTGATCATAAATCAAATTTTACAACATATATAATTGTCAAAGAACATTCAAACAATGTACTGGTGGAGGTGAACGGGATTGAACCGATGACCTCCTGCGTGCAAGGCAGGCGCTCTCCCAGCTGAGCTACACCCCCAAATCTTTAATACAGTTTATAGTTAATAGTTCGGAGTTCGGAGTTGTTTTCACTCATAACTCATACCTCATCACTCATCGCTGTCACTGGTGGGCCTAGATAGAATTGAACTATCCACCTCACGCTTATCAGGCGTGCGCTCTAACCAACTGAGCTATAGGCCCTAGGATGTTTAAAATTATAAATAGTAGGCCCTCGTTCGTTTTCTCTTAGAAAGGAGGTGATCCAGCCGCAGGTTCCCCTACGGCTACCTTGTTACGACTTCACCCCAATTACCGACCATTCCTTGGCAGCCTGCTTCCCGAAGGTTAGCTCAACCGCTTCTGGAACAACCAACTCTCGTGGTGTGACGGG
>JAPLKA010000057.1 GCA_026388315.1 Pseudomonadota bacterium
GGAGGAGGAAAAGCGTAAACTGGAGGCGCGGTTGCAGCATGCAGACAAGATGGAATCCATCGGGACACTGGCGGGCGGCATTGCGCATGACTTCAACAATCTGCTCATGGGGATTCAGGGCTACGCTTCCCTGTCGTTAATGAATCTTGATTCATCCCATCCCAATTATGAGCGGCTCAAAAGGATTGAGGAACAGGTGCAAAGCGGGGCGGATTTAACAAGGCAACTGCTGGGGTTTGCCCGCGGGGGAAGGTATGAGGTGAAGCCCGCCGATATGAACGACATTCTTGAAAAGAGCTCTTCCATGTTCGGGAGAACCAAAAAGGAAATCTCCATCCATCGGAAATACGGGAAAGATCTCTTTACCGTGGAGGTTGACCGGGGGCAGATGGAGCAGTTGTTCGTGAATCTGTATGTGAATGCCTGGCAGGCCATGCCGGGGGGCGGGGAGCTCTATCTGGAGACAGAGAACGTTCTTGTGGATGATAAACAGGCGTTTCCCTATGCCGTCAAGCCTGGGAACTATATCAAAATATCCATAACCGACACCGGCACAGGGATGGACGAGAAGACAAAGGAGCGGATCTTTGATCCCTTTTTCACCACAAAAGAAATGGGAAGAGGTACCGGCCTGGGGCTGGCGATGGTCTACGGGATCATCAAGGGTCACAAGGGCATGATCAATGTGTACAGCGAACCCGGTCATGGGACGACATTCAATATCTATCTGCCGGCTTCAAAGAAGGAAGTGGAGAAGGAAAAGACGGCAACCGCGACAATCGCAAGAGGCACAGAGACAATCCTGCTGGTGGATGATGAAAAGATGGTTCTGGAAGTAAGCAAGGAACTGCTGGAGTCCATGGGGTACCGGGTCTATACGGCCGGGAGTGGTCAGGAGGCGGTTGCTGTTTACATGGAGAAAAGAAACGAAATCGATCTGGTCATTCTGGACATGATCATACCGGGAATATCGGGGGGAGAGACCTTCGATCGTCTTCGCGAGATCAATCCCGATGCCAAGGTGCTTCTTTCCAGCGGATACAGCATCAACGGACAGGCGCAGGAGATTATGGACCGCGGATGCAACGGGTTTATCCAGAAGCCCTTTCATCTTGGAAAACTATCCAGCAAGATCAGGGAGATGTTAGACTGAAGGGATAAAGGCAGTGAATAGTGATAAAGGCAGTGAATAGTCGTTAGTGAATAGTGAAGAGAAGAGGGAAAGGGTCAAGGGGTAAGGTGAAAGGGAAGAATGTTTTACGAATCACGAATTACGGTCTTTTCCGCTATTCACTATTCACTAACGACTAACGACTGATTTTAGACGAATAATGGTTAGGATGATGAAGTATTTAACTGCAATATCAATAAGTTGTCTTTTGTGCATAGCCATAACATTTCCATCTGTCTCTGCCGACACGTTTGAGAAGAAAAGACAGGAGATGGTGGAGAAGGATATCAAGGCGCGCGGTATAAAGGATAAGAAGGTTCTTGACGCCATGTTGAAGGTGCAAAGGCATCTCTTCGTTGATGAAGCACAGATAAATAAGGCCTACAACGACCATCCTCTGCCGATAGGCGAAGGGCAGACCATATCGCAGCCGTATATTGTAGCCCTCATGACAGAGGCAGTGGCCCTCAAAGGGGATGAAAAGGTGCTTGAGATAGGGACAGGTTCAGGCTACCAGGCTGCAATCCTCGGCGAGATTGTAAGAGAGGTATATACAATAGAGATAAAGAAGAAACTGGCCGACCAGGCAAGAGAAAGACTTAAACGGTTGGGGTATAAAAATATAACAGTAAAGCACGGGGATGGTTTTTTTGGTTGGAAGGAATATGCGCCTTTTGATGTTATTATGGTCACTGCCTCAGGGGATCATGTTCCGCCGCCGCTCCTTGCACAGTTGAAGGAAGGGGGACGGCTTATTATGCCTGTTGGCAGCACTGTTTTTCACCAGAACCTGACACTCGTGAATAAAGAAAATGGGAAAAACATCGTAAGGAAGCTGGGTGGCGTGATTTTTGTCCCCATGACAGGAGAAGAGCAGAAAAGATAAACCCATTTCGTGAAAGACGGTAGTGATACATAACTTATCGAGGTGAATATGAAAAAAACATCTTTATTATCAGCTATTTTTTTGTTTGGTATGGTAGCTCTTTGCTATGCCGGCCCGCTGGATGATATGTTGAAAGGTGTTAAGCTCCCTGCGGGGGTTAACCTGCCCGGCGCCGGTCAGGATGACAGCACAATCGTATCCGGTCTCAAGGAGGCCCTTTCAATAGGTACAGGCAATGCTGTGGTTTCTACCTCAAAACTGGACGGATATTACAAGAATCAGATGATTAGAATCCTGTTACCCGACAACATTCAGACTATGGCGGGTGTGCTTGGAAAGCTGGGTTATCAGAAACAGGTAGATAATTTTATTCTCAGTATGAACCGTGCCGCCGAAAAGGCTGCCCCGAAGGCGAAGGCATATTTTGTTGATGCTATCAAACAAATGTCTTTCGATGATGCGAGGAAGATACTTAGCGGGGGTGATACAGCCGCTACCGACTATTTTAAATCGAAAACATCCGGCAAACTTTTTAATGAATTCAAGCCTGTTGTTTCAAAAAGTATGAACGATGTGGGGGTTACGCGGTCATACAAGGAAATGACCGGAAAATATACATCTGCAGTTCCTTTTGCCAGTCTGGAATCCCTCGATCTCGACCAGTATGTGACGAATAAAGCCCTGGATGGACTCTTTTATATGGTGGGTCAGGAAGAAAAGAAGATTAGAACAGACCCGGCAGCAAGGGTAACCGATCTTCTCAAGAAGACATTCGGGAAATAAGACCCTATTTTATGAGGATGTTACCCCCGCCTGTATAAAAAATACCTGCAACTGCACCGGTTATGAAACAGGCGATGTTTGCTGCAAAGAGCGCCCATAAGCCGAGAATGGAGATGTCTTTTGTTCTTTCGGGGACGATGCTTGATGTGCCTCCAATGAAAATTGCCAGTGATGGGATGTGGGCAAACCCGCAGAGGGCGTAGGTGGCAATCACAATGCTTCTGTCGTAAAGAATCCTTTTTTCTTTAATAAGAATGGCGAGGTCCTGATAGGATTTTACCTCTGTTGCAATGATCCTTTCGCCGATTATCTTTGCTATGAGCGGGGCGTCTTCGTATGGGACACCCATGGCGAGGGTGAAAGGATAGAAGATGTATTTCAGTATATTGGTGAGTGAAAGGTCGATATTCGCCTTGAATATGGAACCGGTAAACTTTCCAATATACATGAGACCCGAATCGACGAGGGAGATGAGGCCGATGAATGCTATGAGCAAAGCCCCTATGGCCACCACCATTCTTACACCGGCCATTGACCCGTTTATTATTGCCTCTATTGCATTTGAAGCCTTTTGATATTCCACCTTTACCACCCTGCCGAGAGTGAGAGGCTTATCCGTTTCAGGGAAGATTATCTTGCTCGTTAATATCGCTGCAGGCGCAAGCAGTATTGAGGCGGAAATAAGGTGACCTGCTACAGTCGGAAAGCTGCTGGAAAGGATAATTACATACATACCGAGTACACTCGATGCGATCGTGGCCATGCCTGTCGTGAGCACCACCATCAATTCAGACCGGGTCATTTCTTTTAAATAAGGCCTTACGGTGAGGTTTGATTCTATGCCGAGAAAGATTTGTGCCGAAGCACAGAGCGCCTCAGCGCCGCTGATACCCATGACTTTTGCAAATATTTTTGCAAAAACACCGATTATTTTTTCCATTATTCCTAAGTAGTAAAGCAGCTCCATTAAAGCAGCAAAGAATATAATTGATGGAAGCGCCTGAAATGCAAGGATAAAACCGAGTGAACCCTCCTTTCCGGGAGGTATTGCGAGTATTCCAAACAAAAATTTTACACCATCGAATGAATTGTCGATGATGTTCATGGCAAGGTCGTTCAAAAAGAGAAATAATTTTGTCCCCACAGGGACGAGGAATATGAAGAGGGCGAATGCAACCTGAAGGAGCACTCCCCAGATAACAACCTTCGGGCTGATATGCCTCCTGCTCTTTGAAAACAGGCACAGGAAGCCCATCATGGCAAAGATGCCGAGACAGGATATGAAGTTATAAATTCCCATGGGCCGCCATTAACCTCCGCAAGGTGATTGCTAAAATTAAGATAGCAGGTAATGGGGGAGTTGACAATAAAAAACAGGGTTCAAGGCAGGACATTACGGAATTTAAGTTACAAATTGCCCCCAAAAAAACAGCACTTTAAGCCCTGAAATTGGATTAAGGATTGATGGATTAAGGAGTAAGGGTTTGGTCCGACCCCAATTACTCCCTTTGATTGTTATATGCAAGTTTAGTCGCGTACCTCCGGTGTCATCGTTTGTCAGGCGCTCTCTTTAGCACTCTTAATCCATGGGGACAGACTGCTGAGCAAATTCCGCAGGTATGCCCACTGTGATACTGAAAGTAGTGTTCCTTTTTCCATTGATCACATGCCCAAACATCCAATATCTCTTCACGCGGCAATCCCGGATACCATGAGTTACCTTTCAATGCTTTTGCAGGGCAGGCTTCTACACAGCGCGTACAGCGGCCGCAAAAGTTGCGCTCTGTCGGCGGCCCACAAGGGAGTTCTATATCGGTAAAAACGGTGCCCAGGCGAATCCATGGTCCAAACTCGCGCGTGATAAGCTGACAATGACGGCCCACCCACCCTAACCCTGCTCGGGTGGCTGCAGTTTTGTGAGGAAAGTCTCCTTTGATATTAAGTGTATCGGTACGATCCGAAGCCCCCAGCGGCTTTGCTCGAAAACCTATGGCTCTGATTTTGGTTGCTAACGTTTCTGATATTTCATTGATGTGGTTATTTACTCTGGCATACTCATCAACGTATCTTTGGTTAGGGCCATTCTGGATACTAACCATAATTTGAGGGTTCATCGGTATAGCCCACGAAAGGGCGAAAGGAAAACCATGTCCTGTTTCATCCTGAGGCGTGGGAAAATCCCGAAGGTCCGCCACACCCCAGAGGACAATCTTCTGTGCGTCCATCCACTCAGTCAGCCAGAAAGGGAAAACAGTAGAAAGAAGTGGCAACTGATACCTCCTTGTTTCGCAATTCCTAATAGCATATAACGACAAAGCTTACCAGCGTGGCCTTGCCGCGTCAGAGTCTACGCGATTGTTATGCGCTGCTTTCGATGATTTCTTTTGTTGGAACTACTTTGGCATAAGGAAAAGATAATGCAGCCATAAAGGATGCATGAACCTCTGATGCTTTTATAACTTTGTTTTTAAAAAACAAGTCCATTGTCGCGCAAGCATCCTCGGCAACAACACAATTGAAACCCAAGTCAAAGGCCGCACGGGTAGTTGCGTCTATGCACATGTGGCTCATAGCGCCACAGATTACGAGATCGTCAATGTGCACATTCCTTAGGATTTCCAATAAGGATGTATCGCGAAAACTATTTGGATAATTTTTAACGACAACTGCTTCACCCTCTTGGGGAGTTGCCAATTGATTTATTTTTGCCCCGTCAGTTTCAGGTATGAAAAACGTCGCACCTGGTTGAGTTGAAATGTGCTGAATATGGATGATAGGTGATTTTGTCTTTCTGAATTCGGTTAAGAGAAGCAGAGCATTTTCTGCAGCATCTTCAATGCCGATAAGTTCCATTTTGCCACCGGGGAAATAATCGTTCTGCAAATCAACCAAAACAAGACATCTGTTCATATTAACTCCTTTTCAATTTTAGTATTAAACCCGGATTTATCATTAGAATCATATGGGTGTCGGACCATCCCTCTCAAACACGCTCATTCCGCTCCAGCGGCTTCAATCGCTCGCGTTCGGCTTCGGAACTTTTGCATACGCAAAAGACCAAGCTTCCTCGCCTCTCGACGGTTTGTTCCGGGATACTCCGACACCTTCCTAACGACATATTTGGGTTAAAGGGCATAGCGAAAAGCTCAACCAGAGCCCGTAGTATGGGTGATTGGGTGCACCAAGTCGTTAAACTGTCTCCTTCAAGTAATGAGGTGACATGGGGCTTTCATGTGAGGCACCGTACCGCTTTGCTGACGGGTAGTACTCGGCAGCAAACTGCACCTTCCCCGCAGTCTCCTCACCGGCTGCCTCCGCGATAAAGGCGAGCATGAGATCGATACCGGCAGACACCCCCGCCGATGTCCAAATGTTTCCATCACACACAAAACGCTCTTCAACCACCATAACGTCCCCAAGGGCCTTCAAACGGTCAAGGGAGTTCCAATGGGTAGTGGCCTTTTTCCCGGATAGCAAGCCGGCTTTGTGCAGAAGGAAAGCCCCGGTGCACACCGAGAGTATGGCCTTGCACCCTCTCGCCTGCTCAGAAAGAAAGCGAATAAGCACCGGGTTGTCCACCTCCTGTCGGGTTCCCTGGCCACCAGGCACAAGAAGGAAATCCAGTTGAGGACACTGCTCGAAGGATACATGGGGGTTAACGGAGAGACCCTTCGCACAGGTGACCGACTCAAGTGACTGGGCCACAATGAAGCGGTGCTCAGGTCCGTCAGCGAACTTGCTCCACATGCCGACAATTTCCCATGGACCAACAAAATCCAGTTCTTCGACATCCGGGAAAACAAGAATACCAAAATTCATTTCAGTCCTTTGCCTATCATAGAACTTTACCGCTGATTTCGAGTATTTTTACACGAAGAACCAAGGTCTTGTTTAGCATTTTTTCTGTGAAATCCCGGGTATCACTTCCGTACTGACGCATGATCCATTCAAGCGCATCGTTCTTGGCTTCTAAAGTATCTAATATCTCGGCTGTACCTGATCCGATGACACTTTCGTATTTTGCTCCCTAACTGCAAGCTTGTTCCGACGTGATGATATCATGAAGGATGTCAAACTCGAAACATACACGATTGTTCTTCTTGATAATGTCAATTTTTCTTCCTTCACGCGCGGTATGAAAGTAGAGGAAACAGCCATCATAACCGAAAATGAGAGGAACAACATAAGGCTGACTCTCGTCACACATTGCAAGATGACAAACCCGGCTACGTTTAATGATGCCGTCAATATCTTTCCTGTCTGTTATTTCTCTGTCGCTACGACGCATTCTTCATTTTCTCCAGCCAACGCCAGGGTCAACCAGAGCCCTTTTTTTTGGCGGCAATTCTAACGCCTCCGCAAGTATATTCACTGCATGTTTTGGCATATATCGCAGCCTCCTGAATCTATCAGTTTGCTCATTTTCTCATAGGGGTTACCGTGTTACAAGGAAAAAATACAGCAAATAGATATCACTATGAGACGGGGAGATTTCCCTGCCGGATAGCTGTCCGAATCTTAGGAGATAGTTTAAACCCGGATTTATCATTAGAATCATCATGGGTGTCGGACCATCCCTCTCAAACACGCTCATTCCGCTCCGGCGGCTTCAATCGCTCGCGTTCGGCTTCGGAACTTTTGCTTATGCAAAAGACCAAGCTTCCTCGCCTCTCGACGGTTTGCTCCGGGATACCCCGACACCTTCCTAACGACATATTTGGGTTAAGAAGTGAAATCGTGCGAAGCATCGCCAGTATTGACTTTCCAGAGATTTCTACAATCCGCGAAACGGTTTCGCGGATCTTTATAAATTGGTTCTCCGGTCTCCGGGCCTCCCCTTTACCTGTCATCGTGAGCAACCTCACCCTTATCTGTCATTGCGAGGGCTTTAGCCCGTGGCAATCTCAAAGAATGGGATTCCCAGCGTCATTATTGACTTTACGGAGATTTGAAAAGTTTCTGACACAGTGTCAGAAAAACTTTCCGATACATAATAGGGAGACCGATCGTAGTTTACTAATTTGTTCATAAGGCTGTCCACATCGTACCGCTTTGTTAAAAACTGCCCAAAAAAACAGCACTTTAAGCCCACCGCATTTGGGTTTTTTCAACTCAAAACTTAACACTCAAAACTCAACACTGCTTTTAAAGGGTTTGGTCCGACCCCAATCGACCCTTGCCAACTCATAAAGCTTGGGTCTCCGAGGCATCAGGTGATACTGACGGGCATAAACAGAATGGACTATTGGTATCTTGCCAAGACATTTGCGACCAACTGCGGTTTGTCAGAAGAATATATACAGGATCAGGGGCTTGTTTCCATACGCACATTGTGGATTGGGATTCACTATCCGGCTACGGCCCGATGACTTCTACGAACCGCCACGTGCGGACCCGCATGCGTGGTGGTGTGGGGAGGGACGGTTAAAGGCTGTCCTTTACCCGATTAGGCATTTTCACCACCGTGATAAAATTCATCATAATTATAGGTGCACAACCATCTTGTGTATGATGTCAGTTGCTTTAAATCCTCATTAAAGTTGGATTGATCAATCGTCAATGAATGTTTTGATAGATCGATTCCAATATTTGAATCAGAAAAAAAGTGAGGATTTACAGTTAAAATTTGATCCTTTGGATGAATTACACCCAACATGTCATGTGCAAACAATGCTCCCCTAAGAGTTACCTCTTCTTGCTCTGGAAAAATGCTGTTATGCTTATTTAAATAAGGAAGTCCAATAGCAAAAGAATTATTTCGATTTTTATCTTTTGTACGAGACTTGCCTCTCGCTATATATATGATGATATAGCCACGATCACCTTGTGCAAATTGATGAGCTACTTTATAACTTCTTGATGTTGATATAAGTGTTGATTTATCACTAATGCCAATATTGCCAGCAGCATGTAGGATTTTTAAGTAGTAATCCCTTAATTCAGTACCGAAATCGCTTATTGCTTTTACAAATGTGGGCTTATTTGCAGGATTGTTGAAAAAATCAAAGAAGGACTTATTGTCATTGATAAAATCTATGATTGTAGGATTTTTTGATGATGATAGCTTTTTAAGCTTAGAAAATATTTCATTATTAGATGACTCGCTAATATCGTTTATATTTTTAAGATATTTTGATGTATGAAGCCTGCTATTTTCATGAAAGTAGTGTTTTGACTTATCCCCAAAATAAAACAGTCTCTTCAGTAACTCGCTTTCCAAAATATCAGATCCATTTTTCGTCAATCTACTTGATAAGTAATCATAACTAACACCTCGATAACAAACTCTTACGGAAGAATATTGGTATTGTTGTAAATTTATTATAATCGTACTAAACGATGTTAGCTGTTCATAAGATAAATCACGAAATCCCTCATATTCACTAATAGTTCTAAACTTTAACAAAGTGATATTTTTCATTTAGACCATCCTCCATGAAAACTGTTACATGCCTAACGCCTGGACCAGCAGCGACTGTAAGGAGTCGGCTGCATCAAGTTGCTGGGCGCTTTTTCTGGCCCAGAAGAAGCCGGACTTCATCAATCAGACGCCACTGCCCGCCCAGATGTAATACCGCATGGCAATTTGGACACACTGCTCTTAGGTCCTCAACCGGATCCACGATGTACTCACCGCCCACCTCGGAAAGTGGCCTAAGATGGTGAACGTGGATGTAGCCCCTTGCTTCCTCTCCGTAAACATCACCAAAGTCAAACCCACAAATGCAACACGTGGGGCCGTAGTGTTCGATACACTTACGACGGGCGTTTTCGTCTCGCTCATAAGCGTTCACTAAAACGCGACGACACGATCCTTCAGAGTATGAGGACGACTCGGGGACTTCCTCAGGTAGGAACGAGCGCTGACCTAAACGCGGTAACTCGGTAAGATTTGCTACGCCGGGATAACCCCAAAGAGCATCCGCTACTTCTTTGCCGCCGCGATCATCCTGAAGCCAGAGTGTAGGGCTATGTCCGTTCATCGCGTGATTTTTTTTCCTGCGGCCGAGCTTGCCGGTTTGAATAAGGCGTGTGCTAATGTCGCGTTGTGCAATCCATATAGGGACCAAGGCGGAAAGCGGGACCAAAGCAGCGTACTTAATGTCTTCGTTGTCGCGCTGCACGAAAAGCATGTGTGTCACACCACGAGAACTCTCCCTGCTAACCTTGTTCTCCAAGTTTCCAATCCAGTCACCATTCTTGATCTTCGCCAGCAATTGTGCAGCTGAATATGTCTGGATGCGCTCCGAGTCTCGGCTGCCGCTTTCACGACGCCAACACAAACGGACGCGCATCGTTAGTTGGTTACCTTCGGGAGATATGGCAACGACTGTCTGGCCTTGGCGCTCTCGGTCGTCGCTCTTCACTATAAAGCCTCGGTCATGCAGGAATGCCCGAACCATGCCGCGCGTAATTTCCTCCGCCTTGTAGCTTTCCGGTAGTCTGAATGCACGCTCGCTCATAACATCCCCCTAGGTCTTGCTGCCGCCCACCGCCTGGGTCAGCTACGAGGCCGCTCTATGGCTGAATTAATACAAAAGTGTTACCTATGTACCCAGAATAATCTGTTACCTATGTTCCCGTTCGCTCATTGGATCCGATTCTTTTACGTAGTTAGCGCGAGAGTCTCTGCTGCTGCGTTCATGGCATTGAGAATCTTGCACCCTTTCTTTCCATATGCTTTGTTTGTGCAAAGGAAGTAAAACAGTTATATTGTCAATTGCTTCTGGGTATACCTCCTGCGACAAAAGGATAAGTGATGATAAATAATTCAAAGCAAATTTTGCATATTCCGCGTAATTTAAAGTTTCATCTAAAACCACAATCTCCAAACTATCATCATCACCCTCATGTACTCCCAAGCTGTCGATCATTCTTCGAAATCTTGTTGTATCAGCCATCGACAAGCCTAAGTTGGCAACCTCAAGATCAACACGGAGCGACTGAATTTCACGATTTAGTGCAGATGCCACACCTCCCAACAAGTGGCTTAATTCGGCTACTGTAGGCTGATTGTTGATCCTGGATTTGAATGACGAAACACGTGCGGCAATAATCTTCTCTACATGGTTGAAGTCAGGTGTAAAACCTTCGTGCATATCGTGAATAGCAGCAACAACTTTTCTGAACGCTATTATAGACCCGGCCAAGGAAATAACGGGAACGCATAGAGATAGCGCTTTTTCGCTGTCCTCAAGTATACAGCGAAGGTGCGGGTTTCTAATAGTATTTATCAGCCTAAAATCATTGACGTTGAACCCATAACATTTTTCAAAGCACTCAGAGACCATTCTTTTTGCAGAGGCAAGATAACGAGAGACATCATTAGCGCTTGGAATATGTCCTCTATGTTGCACAAGATTACGAATTTCGTGAAGAGATTTAAGATCCTTGAAGTACGGGATATTCTTTAGATCAATTGTTTCCTCATTTTTTATGCTTGTCACAGCGTTTTGCCAAAGGATATTCCAGTTGACGTTATCGCGGCCCATTTTTGAATCAATTTCTGAGGAAGAACTGTAATCTAAAGTAATTACATTGAGCATTTGTTCCACGGCAAAGTCCATATAAAGGACTGCCTTCATTGATGAAAAGTCATCACCGAGTAAAGAAAGATGATTGGCCTCCTCACAGAATTGTTTAACAATAAGAAGTAATTTTGGATTTGACGGATTTCTCAAAAGAAGTCCTTTCCCCTTATTATATTAAACTCATAACAATTAAGTTTACAGAAAAATTTCTGTATAATCCCGGCTGAGTCAAGTTTTGCAGGAGGGAACAAAGGGACGGGATGTCCTTTGAAAAGTTGGAAACTGTTTGACACTTTCTTAATTCTCCTGCAATCTTATATAATTTGCAAGCTAAATTTTCCCCCTGGGGCTGTTGAATGCCTCCTTGCATTCCGTAATTAGTGACGTGAAATAGGGTTCAAGGGGTCGAGGGTTCAAGTGAAAATTACTGGAGTTTCCTGGCTTTTTTTGTTAAGAGACCAATATTCTTATACAACAATACCGGATAGTTGGATTGAACAACATCTGGGCTTCCTCGTAACTGGCCGGAAGAACTTTTTGCGAGTCGCGACTTCGAGCATTTTTTGGGTACCCTGCCGATAGGCTGAAATGGGCCTGCGGCCAGGCCGCGCTTAGGCCAATTTTCATGTTCGAAGACCAGGTCA